>NZ_JBIEKI010000030.1:0-16452 GCF_043497085.1 Halobacillus sp. B23F22_5
TCACCCCCGAAGGGGATCCGCTTGCTTCCCGCGCTCGACTTGCATGTATTAGGCACGCCGCCAGCGTTCGTCCTGAGCCAGGATCAAACTCTCCATAAAAGTAGTTTGAATAGCTCATGTTTGCACTAAAATAGTGCGCGTTGTTCATTTCCTCATATAATGAAGAAATTGATTTGACGTACTGGTTGGTTCGTTCAGTTTTCAAAGATCAAATTAAAACTTAGGCCTGTCTTTTATCGACAGTAATAGAATTTTAGCACATTATCGAAGAAAATGTCAATAGTATAATAGATATTTTCTTCAAATGGCTTGTTTGGAAAAACTTTCGCTCAAGAAGCGACAAAAACTATATTACAGATTTTCTTTTTAATTGTCAACACTATAAATGATTTTTTTAAGATGATCTTACAAAAGCAAATGGAGCTGTCCTCAAACTTAGCTGGACAACTCCATACATTTATTATGCAGACGTAACATAATAGATATTTTTCTTTCTTTTTTTCCGAAAAATATTTGCTGCGATTCTTGCTCCCCGTACATCATCACTTATGACAAGTACGTCCTTTTGACAATCAAAATGTTCCTTTAATGCCCGCGGCAAGTAACTAAGCGGGATATTTTCTGCACCCGGATAAGGCGAACGGTGTGCAGAAATATAATCACGGATATCTATAACACAGAAACGCTCATCAATGACAATTGGTTGCTCGATTCTTTTAAGGTTCCACCTTGGGACAGCATACCGAGTGACAACCACAATTGCCAGGCTTGCAAATAACGCAATCAATAATTCCACTTTCCATTACCCCTTCTATCTATTTAGGTTGGGTTTCCCCGTCCCAGTTCATCATACCGCCTTCTAAGTTGCGCACCTTGAAGCCCTGTTGATCCAGGTACTGGGCAGCATTCATACTGCGTCCACCAGAACGGCAAACCATAATATATTCCTGATCTTTATCTAAATTATTTGCAGCTTCTGGAATATCTCCTAAACGAATGTGTTTTGCTTGCGGGATCATTCCTTGTGCTACCTCATCATCTTCTCGAACATCGATGATTTGTACATCTTTATTTTCTTTTATCATATCTTGTACTTCTTCTGGTTTATATTCATGAATAGCCATCTTGCATTCCTCCTTAAGAACTTTTACCTTCACTAATTTTAAGCAATTTTTTCATAATGTCAAGGGATAGGTGCCGGGGTATGAAAAGCTTATTCACTTATACTATATCTCATTTACCTTTACATTAAACAAAATATAGCTGAGCGAGCCATTATTAGGCTGCTCAGCTATATAATCAATTAGCCACGATATTGACAAGTTTCCCGGGAATAGCGATTACTTTTCTGACTGTCTTTCCTTCCAGCCACTCTTGGACCTTTTCATGCTCAATCGCTTGTTTTTCCAGATCTTCTTTAGAGGCCTCTTTTGAAACTGTCATCTTGGCACGTACTTTGCCCATTACCTGAATAACAATTTCCACTTCATCTTCGACCAATTTAGACTCATCATAAGTCGGCCATTCCTGATAAGCTATTGTACCTTCATGGCCTAACTTTTCCCATAACTCTTCTGCGAGATGTGGTGCTACAGGAGAAAGAATTTTCACAAAACCTTCTATATACTCTTTTGGCAATACTTCCGCTTTGTAACCTTCATTCACAAACACCATCATCTGGGATATTCCGGTGTTAAAACGTAGTTCTTCAAAGTTTTCGGTCACTTTTTTGACTGTTTCATGATAGACCTTTTCCAGCGTCTTATCTGAACTGTCTGTCACCTTATCGGATAATTTCTCACCTTCTGCCACGATCAAACGATAGATACGATCAAGGAATCGGCGTGCGCCATCCAATCCATTAGTCGACCAGGCTACAGAGGCATCAAGCGGTCCCATGAACATTTCATATAAACGAAGAGTATCTGCTCCATGGGAATCTACGATATCATCCGGATTAACAACATTCCCTTTAGACTTACTCATTTTTTCGTTATTTTCCCCAAGTATCATTCCTTGGTTAAATAGTTTCTGGAATGGTTCTTTGGTAGGGACCACACCAACATCATATAAAACCTTATGCCAGAAACGTGCATACAATAGGTGTAATACAGCGTGTTCTGCTCCTCCGATGTAGATATCGACCGGCAGCCATTTCTTTAGTTTATCGTAGTCGGCCAGTTTTTCATCATTTTGAGGATCAATATAGCGTAGATAATACCAACAGCTGCCTGCCCATTGTGGCATGGTATTCGTTTCCCTGCGCCCTTTCATTCCTGTGTCTGGATCTGTTACATGAACCCAGTCATCAATATTAGCTAATGGGGATTCCCCTGTACCAGATGGCTTGATTTCTGTCGTTTTCGGCAATACCAATGGAAGCTCTTGCTCGGGCACAGCTGACATGGAACCATCTTCCCAATGAATCATCGGAATCGGTTCACCCCAATATCGCTGACGGCTGAATAACCAGTCTCGCAGGCGATAGGTCGTCTTCTTCTCCCCTTTACCATTTTCAACAAGCCACTCGATTGCTTTTTGAATGGCTTCTTCTTTATCAAGCCCATTCAACATTCCGGAGTTGATGTGTTTGCCGTCTCCGGTATAAGCTTCTTTCTCAAGATCGCCGCCTTCAACAACGGCTACGATCGGTAAGTCATATTTATGTGCAAACTCATAATCACGTTCATCATGAGCTGGTACTGCCATGATCGCGCCACTTCCATAAGTCATCAGTACATAGTCTGCCACCCAGATCGGTACCTTATTGCCATTAATTGGATTAATTGCGTAGGTCCCTGTAAATACACCGGTTTTATCTTTAGCAAGATCGGTACGTTCCAAATCACTTTTTGCTTTTGCAGTTTGTAAATATTGATTTACTTCAGTCTTTTGGGTATCTGTTACAATTTTTTCCACAAGTGGATGCTCAGGTGCAAGTACCGCATACGTAGCTCCATATAGTGTATCCGGGCGTGTGGTGAATACATCGAAGCTTTCGTCGTAGCCATCAATATCAAAAACCACTTCCGCTCCTTCTGACTTTCCAATCCAGTTGCGTTGCATATCTTTAATGCTTTCCGGCCAATCGAGCTCTTCTAAATCCTCGAGGAGACGATCTGCATATTCCGTAATCTTAAGCATCCACTGCTTCATTGGGCGTCTTTCCACAGGGTGGCCGCCACGTTCGCTTTTCCCATCGATTACTTCTTCATTAGCTAATACTGTACCAAGTGCAGGACACCAGTTGACCGGAACTTCATCCACATAAGCCAACCCTTTTTCATATAGCTTAAGGAAAATCCACTGTGTCCATTTATAATAATCCGGATCAGTAGTATTGACTTCACGATCCCAATCATAAGAAAAACCTAGTGCTTTAATTTGACGGCGAAAATTATCGATATTCTGTTTAGTAAATTCAGCTGGATCATTTCCAGTATCAAGGGCATATTGTTCAGCAGGAAGGCCGAATGCATCCCAACCGATCGGATGAAGCACTTCATATCCTTGCATCCTTTTCATACGGGAAACAATGTCTGTCGCCGTATACCCTTCCGGATGGCCGACATGCAGTCCTGCTCCCGAAGGATATGGAAACATGTCAAGTGCGTAGAATTTCTTTTTATCGGATGAAGCATCAGTCTGGAAAGTTTTATTACTGTACCAGTAGTCCTGCCACTTCTGTTCAATTTTCTTATGGTTAAAAGCCATAGCTTTTCCTCCATTCTTTTTTTAAATATAAAAAAAGCCTCTCATCCCATAACTGGGACGAGAAGCTTGTATTCCCGCGGTACCACCCAAATTGACGTATGACACGTCCTCTTCAGCATCGATAACGGCGATGAGCCGGCAAAAGCTACTTGCATTCACTTCTGCAACATCCAAGGTGAGTTCATCAGTTACAAGGCCAGCTTACACCTGCCGCTGACTCTCTGAATTTCTTGCAGGCTGATTACTATTCCTCTTCCAAGTCGTTGTATGAATATATCTATCCGTATCTTAATGAAACGTGCGGGCTTTGTCAAGCAATGGCAAAAGGAGTCACGTAGCGATATCTCTTTTTGTAAAGGAAAAATGGCTGATTAACAAAAATACAAGCAAATAGAGCATCAACACTGTTACAGAAAACAGCGGGCTGATTCCTTCTATCATGGGCTTAGGCTGTAAATATTGGCTTAAGTCCGTATGTGTGAACAGATAAAACTTGACGAACGCGTATTCTCGAAACAAGAATACCAGTTGCTGACCAGTAAACATAAGGAAAATCGACAATCCAATCGCTAAAGCATTGGAACGTGACAAGGTGCCAATCATGAAAGCGAAGGAAGTCATTATAATCATATTTACAAAAGCTAGACCATATAACTGAAGGGATTCCGTCCAAACCGACTGTTCCACGATTTTATCTCCAACCATAGTAAGCAATACACCATCTCCTCCATCAAGGAAGATAAGTCCTCCAATGATGGCAGCAAGATAGGTGATAAGCGCTAACGTAAGAGAAAATAATAATGTAGTGAAGTATTTTGCCCACAATATTTTCCCTCTTTTTACAGGGCGGATCGTCAATAATTTGATCGTTCCCCACGTGAACTCTGAAGCGACAATGCCAGAGGCGATGATGACCGTGAATAACACAGCAAATGTAATATTGCTTTTGGAGTCCAGTAGATATTGAGTAAAGCCTGTATGTTTGGGAGGAGGGATATCTTCCTCAAGACGGTGCTGGGCAATAGCCACCTGATCTTGATAATACATTTTTTCCTCCATATTTTCCGACCGAGCTGCTTGCTGTTCATATGCAGTCAGTTGCTGACTGACTTGTTCCTCCCATGGTGTAGATTGACTTTGTTGATTACTACTCCAGCTGCTTATAAAAGCAAACAAAAATACAGCGCCAATTAAAATAGCAATAAGAATATAAGTGCTGTTCCTTTTAAAGATTTTCATCCACTCATTCCGAATAAGACGTATCATTTCAGACAATTTGCTCCCCTCCAGTCATTTCTAAGAATTCTTCTTCCAGTGTTTTTTTATGAGGAATTATTTCATAAACATCGATTCCATTTTCTATGAACGTACGATTAATGTGCGCTGCCTGTTCTTTTTCCAGGTTAATCATTAAGCGGTCATCGATTATTTCTACTTCTATATCTTCGTAATTATCTTTTACTATTTGCCTTGCTTTCTCTTTATTAGATACTTTAAAAAGACAGGCTTTCCGTTTGTCCTGTTCACTCCCCTGTACGGATCGTATGGTGATCAACTTGCCTTGCTGGATGATCGCGATACGGTCGCACATCAATTCGATTTCTGAAAGCAAGTGACTGGATACCAATACAGACACACCATCTTCAGCTGCTATTTTTCTTAAATACATGCGGAATTCCCTTATGCCTGCAGGGTCAAGTCCATTTGTCGGTTCATCAAGAATCAAGAACTTAGGTTTATGAAGAATAGCTTGCGCAAGTCCTAACCGCTGCCTCATCCCAAGAGAATAAGCTTGTACTTTATCATGAATTCTTGCCTCTAAACCGACCTGCTTCACTACTTCATTAATACGCTCTTTGGAAATATTGCCTTGCAAACGCGCAAAGTGGACCAGGTTTTGATACCCAGACATGAATTTGTACATTTCAGGATTTTCGACGATTGCACCGACCTGAGAAATGCTTTTTGTGTAATTTTTGTTAAGATGATATCCATCAATGATCACTTCACCGGAGGTTGCCTTCATTAAGCCCACCATCATCCGGATCGTCGTTGTTTTTCCTGCTCCGTTGGGTCCTAAAAAACCAGTTACCTGCCCAGGGTAAAGATCTAAACTCAAGTCATCAATAATTGTTTTACTACCGATTTTCTTCGTTAAGTTTTTCAGTTGGACAACCGGCTGCTTATTCATATCTAGTTCCTCCTTCATATAATCGCTTCATCCAATCTACGACACTCATTTGATATTCCATTCGGATGTTATCTGTAGATTGCTGTCCCAGTACTTTTCCTTCTCTCAAAACGACCACTTCATCAAGTAAAGCCTCAATTTCATTAATATCATGGGTAGTGATAATCAAGGTCTGGATTTGTAAATCGATATATTGAATCACACCCTGAACAATCGAAGTGCGCACCATCGGGTCAAGCCCTGAAAAAGGTTCGTCCAGGAGAATATATGGTGCATTCCTGGCAAGAGTGACTGCCATTTTTACTCTTCCCCTATTCCCTTTGGAGAGATGTTTGATTTTTTCATCATCCTCTATATGCATAAACCTGAGGATGTCCCTCGCTTTCTCGCGTTGAAAATCCGGAAACTGACTTTCGTAGAAATCCACCAGCTGGTCCACCGTGAAAAAAGGATAGAATTGATCGATATCCGACATATAGGCTACCTTCGTACTTATTTTGCGATCTGCCTGCTTTTCATCAATAAGTACTTCTCCATTAGTCGGCTGCAGCAACCCGGCTATCAGCTTAAGCATCGTTGACTTTCCACTCCCATTTTCCCCAATAACTCCAATAATCTTCCCTCGTGAAAAGGAAACATCTATATCATCTAAAGCCTTTTTCAACAAATACTTTTTTGATACATGCTGCAATTCAATCATCGTTTTCCTTCCTTTCCCCCTGGTACTGCGAAAGTCCCTCGACCATTTCATCTACAGTGAACCCCAGTTTGCCCATGTCTTGTACAAAGGCTTCTATATACAACTGCTTCATTTCCGTGCGGAGGTCTTGTAGGCGCTCCTGGTTTTCTGTGACGAAAGTACCTTGCCCTCGTTTTGTTTCTACGATTCCTAAATGCTCCATCTCCCGGTAAACTCGTTGCATCGTATTCGCATTCACCCCGGTCTCTACTGCAAACTCTCTTACGGATGGTAATTTATCGCCAGCAGTGCGATCACCTCGGATGATTTCGCTGGAAACTTTATCGATCAACTGCTGGTAGATTGGCTTATCCGGCTTGAAATCCATCACCATGACTTACACCTCTACCTTTCGATCTATCAAAACAATGCTGAGAATGTATAAAACTACAATAGCCAGCACCCAGGCCACTACCTCGCCAAGCTCTAAAGGAATACCTCCAGACATATCTCCATGAACCGTCACTCCAAACACACTTAAAAGATCACTAGAAACGCTTTCTATTTTAATTTTCGTATCTCCCCATCCGACTAATTGTTCGTAAAAAGCTGAAGAACGAATCGTAGAAGTGATGCCAGTGATAGCTACAAATAAAATAATAGAAATAACGATACTGAGACCACCGAGGTATGTTTTCAATACTTGATGGATGACCCATAAGAACAATAACAATACCGCCAGTAAAATAGCCTGACCTAAAATAAACATATTTGCGATTAAGGCAACCAGGAACAATTCACCAAATGTTAAAACCACCCATTGCTTGGCGGTGAAAATAGTTATAAGACCGAATATCGTCATTGAAACCATCATGAATAATAATGATTGGATAAACTTAACTCCGACAAGCATGGCTGAAGATTGGGGGCTGTGAAGAAACAATTGCAGCTGGTCAGCTTCCCGATTCAAGCTGTAAATGAGCAAAGCCGATAAAATGAACATATGGAGTACGAGTACTACCCCGGTTATCATAAACATTCTAGCCTCTTGCAAGGAACCAGATACACCGATTGCAAACACCAAACCCACAATCAATACGACGAAGTAATAAACTTTCATCATTGCCCATTCTTTTTTCCATAAGCCAATAAAAGCTTTTCCTCTCACAGAAACCATCCTTTTTGTATTAGTGTACTAGTTAGATAGTACACTAATACAAAATTGGAAGCAATAGCATTTAAGCAAAAGTCTCCACTAAATGTTGGTATTAATTTTTCATAAGAGGTTTATTCAATTATAGGGCCGAATAATGGAACGCTCGATTTCGAGATATTGTTAGAGTTTAGGGGCTCCGGGAAACGATTCGCTTTCCGTGGGCGTGTGCTGAGTCTCCTCAGGCTTCGCCTTGCGGGGCCTCACCTATCACTCAGCTCCCACAGGAGTCTCACCGTTTCCCTACGCCCCTAGTCATGGGAAGTTCTCGAAATCATGGTTATGGAATCGCCCTATGATGTTGAAAAAGACAGTGGCCTCCTTATATCCTTTATAAATTCGTAGGGATGAAGCTTTAATTTTGCACTATTCTTTTTTTGAAGGGTCCGTTTAGTACAAAACTGACTGGATGGGCAGGGAAACGACGAGACTCCCGCGGGAGAAGGGGCTAGGCGAGATCCCGCAGGGCTTTAGCCCGAGGAAGCTTGCCAGGTCCCCCGCAGGAAAGCGAGTCGTTCCCCGGACCATCCCATTCCTCTCATGGTAACGGACCCAAATATCTCGAAACTGAGCCTTCAAGTAAAGGGAGCTTTAGCTGCAAAATTAACAATGAGATTTAACGAAGCCAAGCACAAAAAAACGGCCGGAGCGGCCGTTCCCTACTTACCGATGTTCCAGATCATTTTCATCAAGAATCATATCATTCAGACATTGACTGACTTGCAAATGCAGCCGATGTAATTGATCCTTTTGCTGATGGTTGGCACTATGCATCAATTTATCAATTTCCATCTCCGTCTGTTCCAAGCTTTGTTGTGCTTCCGTATAACTGGCTGTCATCGGATAGCCATTCTGGTTGGCAAGAGACAATTCATATTTTGCCTGCTCTAACCGCTGTTGTGCCTCCTGGATCATCGTTTCGATTGACGCTCTTGTCGCCATAGCAATCACCTCATCCATTAGCTTGGTTAAAAGTTACTTTTTCATACGTGGATATTGGTAGTAGCATCGATCAATGCTACAATTGATTATCATCAATTTTCGGGAAAGAGGAATTAGAATGACTTTAAAAAAAGTGCTTGCTTTTGCTCATGACTTAATGAAGTCAGCCATCAGGGAAGGCGATACTGCCGTGGATGCTACTTGCGGAAACGGCCATGATACACAGCTTTTGAGCAGGCTGGTTGGTGAAACAGGACATGTTTATGGTTTCGATATCCAGGACTCCGCTATTATCACTACACGTGCAAAATTGACAGAGACCCAACAGGAACAGGTTACACTCATTCAAGACAGTCATGATAAAATCGGAAGGTATATGAAACATGAGCATGTCACCTCTTTGAGAGCAGCTATTTTTAACCTTGGCTATTTGCCAGGGAGTGACAAGTCCATAGTCACAACCCCGAGTTCAACATTGGCTGCCGTAGAACAGCTGCTTGAACTCCTCCAGCCCGAAGGCGTGATCGTATTAGTGGTTTATCACGGTCATCCTGGAGGCAAGGACGAAAAAGACCAACTGTTAAAATACGTGCAAAACTTAGACCAGCATTCATTCCACGTACTGCAATATGGGTTTATCAACCAGAGAAATGCCCCACCGTTTGTACTGGCAATTGAAAAACGAAAATAAAACCCGGATAGTCGCTTACAGCGATTTTCCGGGTTTCAACATATGATAGATCTTTGTATTATAATGAAAAAACTTCGCCTTCCTGCCACTGACTTTTAATAAGTCACGCACAAATGTCTTTGCATTTTGCAATCTGCTCACCTTTCGATCAGCAAGATACATCCCGACCAACCCTTCCTGAATCATTCCATGAAAGGCAGGGTCAGGCAGCAGTTTAGTCCTTGCTTTTGTTTCTTTCACAAAATATACAAAGCGCTGTCTCATTTCCTCGTCAGTTTCGTAATAGGAACAGAAATTGAGGTCACCTTCTATTTTATCCTCCTGTTGGTCAATATAATAATCCAACAAAATATGCAGACCTTGTAAAAAAGGAAAATAACTTTCGGCCACTTTTTTGGCAAGGACTTCATTCATTTTTCCGCCTAGTGTGTAAGAAACGAGGCAGAAGATTCCAAGTGTCGATCCAGTACAAGCAGAAAACTCATACCACTTCAGTTTTTTTCCAGCCTCGTATTGGGAGAACCATGTTTGCAGCCTTGGAATCCTCTCTTCCTCCACCACGTGCTTATGTACTTGAAGATCATTATATAAATTTCCCAGCTGGATGACATGCGGATGAGATATATGATAATCATTCGGCTTAGCTAATACGTACTGGCATGTTAGTACGAGCGATTCAAGATAGCCGCCATCATTTTGATCTTCCCGGAACTGGTAATAATTTTTCACAGGATTTCCCGGAGTCAATGCATCGGTCATTGCTTGATGAAGCATGCGAAAATCTTTCGGATCCATGGAAGTGCTGCGGTCACAAAGGTTGTCCAAATAATCGCTGATGGTTTGATAGGCCACAATGAATTTGACTGCCTGTTTCCACTCATCTGCAGCTAACAAGCTATAGATAGATCCGCCTTCACAATGAAATGTCTTTGCAGAAATACTTGCTAATGCCTGCTTGCGCAGTTCCGGGTTCGGGATGGCTTTCGCTTTTGTAATCCAGCCATCAAGCTCCTTATGAACTTGTGGAAAGACGCTTCTATAAACATTTATCATCATCATCCAGGGATTTGCAGGTGTACGTACAGCCAATGGTTTCACCCCTCCTTGCGCCCGGTTTCTTCCGCTTTCTGTTTCATGAATACTACAATATGTCGGAGAACCGAGTCTCGTTCTGGCTCATTTAAAATTTCATGATATAAGTTTGCCCATTCTCTATAACTTTTTTCACTAATATCCAATTGATTGAACCATCGTTTCGTCTCTTTGATATCCACCATCATATCCTCTCCAGCCTGCACGACTACTGTCGGCACATCCGGAAAATCAGAAAGTCGTTTGAATGCAAGGTTGATGGCTCGTACAAATTCCCAATACCACCGTACTGAAACTTTTTCCAGTATCAATGAGTCTCCTTCATCTGCTTCGATGACTTTCTCGTTGCGAGTCACTTTTTCAGTAACGATTGGAGCTTCCACTTTATATTTAGGATAGACCGCGTCAAGAACACGAGAGACCAGCTTCACCGACTTCCTTGGTTCGTTTAATATGCCAAGCCCAGGTGAAGATAAGATGACTCCCTGAATCTCCGGATGCCTCTCTTCCATCGTGCGGATTGCTACCAGGCCACCCATGCTGTGGCCCAAAAGAAATACCGGCAGCCGAAATTTTGCTGCCTCTTCCAACCAAAAGCTTACTGTATCAATATATTGATCAAAACGGTCGATATGACCACGGCGTCTTGTCGATTTCCCCTGACCAGGCAAGTCTCCATATACGACATGAAGACCTTGCTGTTGAAAAAGTGAGGCTATTTCATCGTATCTCCCTGCATGCTCAAAAGCACCATGGACGATCACTACCACCCCTACAGCGTCATCCGCGTACACTTTTTTCATCGGTTACTCCCCTTTATCAGCCATCGAATTTGCTATACTGTTAATAACTATATTATAAGGGGGATACCCATGTTTTGCGAATATAAAGGAAAGCACCCGAAAATTGCATCCTCCGCTTACATAGCAGAAGATGCAGTCGTTACAGGAGATGTCACTATCGGAGAAAACGTCAGTGTTTGGTTTAAAACCGTCATACGCGGCGATGTAGCTCCAACTTACATAGGGGATAATGTCAACATCCAGGACTTAAGCATGCTCCATCAAAGTCCGGATAACCCACTTATCTTGGAAGAAGGTGTTACCGTCGGACACCAGGTCACCCTCCACTCTTCTATAATAAGAAAACATGCCTTAATAGGGATGGGGTCACTGGTTTTAGATGGAGCTGAAATTGGAGAAGAGGCGTTTTTAGGTGCTGGGAGTCTTGTTCCTCCTGGCAAAAAGATTCCTCCACGGACACTGGCATTAGGGCGTCCAGCTAAAGTCGTCCGCGAACTTACCGAAGCGGATTTTGCAGAAATGAAAAGAATTCGCAGGGAATACGTCGAAAAGGGACAATATTATAAAAACCTGCGCAATAGTGAACAGTGACATTAAAAAATCCCTCCAGCAGTCGCCGGAGGGATTTTATTTGCTTAATAGCAAAGTTGTATAATTATCTCGTAAACTTGTAGCCAACAACAAAGTTTTAAATGAAGGTCAACTTGCTTTCAGGTTTATCTTCATTGATCAAGTCTTCAATAGGATGACGGCGTTCTACAAAGATTTGATGCCACAACATGAACATTAAAACGGTCCATATCTTCCGGCTGTAGTCTCCTTTGCCCTGACAGTGAGCTTCCAGTAAATCAAGTATATACCCTTTATTAAGGTATTGATCCGTTTCACTTTCATGAATCAGCATTTTTGCCCAATCATATAATTCATCCTTCAACCAATGCCGGATTGGAACCGGGAAACCAAGCTTTTTACGATCCAATACGTGATCTGGAACGATTCCACGAGAAGACTCACGTAAAATACTCTTCGTGGTCCCGTTGGCAATTTTCATATCGACAGGTATAGACCTTGCCACATCGAAAACTTCCTTATCCAGGAAAGGCACGCGTAATTCCAATGAATTTGCCATGGTCATTTTATCAGCCTTCAGCAGAATGTCTCCGCGCATCCATGTATGAATATCAACATACTGCATTTGATTGACTAAATCGTATTTACCAGCTGTTTGATATAAAGACTCTGTCACCTGCTGATAATGGAAATTACGATAGTTGCGAATGAGTTTCTGCTTCTCTGCTTCTTCAAACATTTTTGCATTTCCAATATACCGGTCTTTCAAAGGTGTAGTTCCTCGTTCAAGAAAGCTCTTCCCTTTAACTCCTTCAGGCAGTATTTCAGCTACCCGACCCAATAAATGTTTGGCCGGTTCAGGTATAGATTGAAAGACTTTCAACGACTCAGGCTCGCGGTAAATATTATATCCACCAAATAATTCATCCGCGCCCTCGCCAGAAAGAACGACGGTGACATGCTTCCGTGCTTCCCTTGCAACAAAATACAAAGGTACACAAGCCGGATCAGCCAGGGGGTCGTCCATATGATACATAATTTTCGGGAGTTTCTCGATATACTCTTGAGGAGTGATCGTATATGAGATATTCTCTACTCCCAGTTTGTCAGCTGTTTCTTTAGCCACATCGACTTCTGAATACCCCTCTCGCTCAAATCCAACAGAGAATGTCTGGATGCCAGGGTTGTATTCTTTCGCCATCGCTACAATCAAGCTGGAATCGATGCCCCCGGATAAAAATGATCCGACCGGCACATCACTTCGCATATGTTTGGATACAGAATCATACATAGCATGTTGAATTTGTTCAATCCAGCTATTTTTCTCCATTAACTTCGGCTGGAAAGTTGCATGCCAGTATCTTTCAAATGTTAGTTCCTCACCTGGCTTTTGGATAAAATAGTGACCAGGAGATACTTTCTTGATATCTTCTGTCATCGTCCATGGTTCTGGAACGAATTGAAAACTTAAATAATGGTGCAATGCTTCAATGTCGACCTGCTCGCTATCTTTCACGAGAGTAAGACTTTTCTTTTCGGAAGCAAAATATGTACCATTATCATCTGTGGTATAAAATAACGGTTTAATACCAAACGGATCCCGTGCTCCATATAACGTCTGTTCTTGTTTGTCCCAAACCAAAATGGAGAACATGCCGCGCAAATCGCTGAAAGCCTGTTCACGCTTGTGATGAAACAAAGCTGTAATGACTTCAGTATCGGACTCGGTTGTAAATTCAAATCCCTGGTTTTCTAAATCCTCTCTAAGTTCCACATAATTGTAGATTTCTCCATTGAACACTATCCAATAGCGCTCATTTTCATAACTTAATGGCTGTTGCCCGCTTTCTATATCGATGATACTTAGACGACGAAAGCCCAAAGATATATTTTCATCGTGATAGAACCCTTCATCATCGGGCCCACGATGGGTAATATAATTGTTTTGTCTCTGAAAAGTTTCTAGCTCTTCCTCATTCATTTTACTAGGCTGATTGCGAATCAACCCTATGAAACCACACATAATCGGCCCCACCTTTTTTCATATTTTCTACATATTGACTGTTAAATTATAACACAAAAATCATTAACGATATTCTGTATTTTCCCATCTGTACACATGGTAAACCTAACCAAAAAACGGACCAAACCATTGGAGGCATGATCCGTTTTTCCCTATTCTTCATCTTAATCATTCAGTAATTTTTTGAGTTCTTCTGCTTTATCTGTCTTTTCCCAAGGAAATGCGATATCCGTTCGGCCGAAGTGACCATAAGCAGCTGTGTCGCGATAAATAGGGCGACGCAGGTCAAGCATTTTTATAATGCCTGCCGGACGCAGGTCGAACAATTCACGTATTTCGGCGACTAAACGCTCCTCGCTGACTTTACCAGTCCCAAACGTATTGATGGAGATAGATACTGGCTGTGCAACTCCAATAGCATAAGCAAGCTGCACTTCACATGCGTCCGCAAGGCCTGCTGCTACGATGTTTTTGGCAACATAACGAGCAGCATAAGCAGCGGAGCGGTCAACTTTAGTTGCGTCCTTTCCACTGAAAGCACCACCGCCGTGACGAGCATAGCCTCCATAAGTGTCAACAATGATTTTACGGCCAGTCAACCCGGCGTCTCCTTGAGGGCCGCCAATGACGAAACGACCTGTAGGGTTAAGGAAGTACTTGGTATGTTCATCAATCAACTCGCGTGGAACTACCGGTTCGATAACATGTTTTTTCAAATCCGTCTGAATTTGTTCCAATGCAATCTCTTCTGCATGCTGAGTTGAAATAACGATCGTATCAACGCGCATTGGTCGATCATTTTCATCATATTCAATGGTAACTTGCGTCTTTCCATCAGGGCGGAGATAGTCTAAAGTACCATCTTTACGTACATCGCTTAAGCGCTTGGAAATTTTATGGGCAAGTGAAATTGGAAGCGGCATAAGTTCTTCCGTCTCATTATTCGCGTAACCGAACATCAACCCCTGGTCACCAGCACCAATTGCTTCTATTTCGCTGTCACTCATTTTCCCTTCACGGCTTTCCAAGGCCACATCGACACCACCAGCAATATCTGGTGATTGCTCATCGATCGCAGTAAGTACAGCACAAGTTTCGGCATCAAAACCGAACTTAGCTCTTGTATAGCCGATTTCTTTTATTGTTCGACGTACAATACTTGGGATATCCACATACGTACTAGTTGTGATTTCACCTGAAACCAGGACAAGTCCCGTAGTAACAGTTGTTTCACAAGCCACACGGGCATTAGGATCGTGTTTTAAAATTTCATCTAAAATAGCATCAGAAATCTGATCACAAATTTTATCAGGATGTCCTTCTGTGACAGATTCCGAAGTAAATAACCGGCGATTCACAGGCATGCTAACAAACTCCTCCTTTATTATGTGCACAAAAATTAGACGGAACTTCTCTCCCAGTACGAATGGGAAACCAACCATCTCTTCATTATATTTTTATAACTCCCCGTATCAGGGAAGTTCGATTTATGTTTTATAAAAAAAGAAAAACCCTTCCTATTGATGAGGAAAGGGGGTCTGCTTCCTTTCGCTCTTATCGTTCAAGGAGTGTTCCTTGCTACAGGTTAGCACCTTTTCACATTTGTGATGGTTGCTGAGGTTTCATCGGGCCTGTCCCCTCCGCCGACTCTGGATAAGAGAGTATCCGTTCGCACTATATCGTAACCAAATCCCCCGCTGTTGTCAATTAACTACTTCGATTATGCAGGTTGCAACTTCCATTCGAACACTTCCCTTTAAAGAATTTATATCGGTTCTTAGCTATCCAGCTGTATAAAGGTTTTCCCACTAAAGACATTCCAGGAAGACTGCCTAACAATCCAATGGGAGCTGTAAGCGGGGAGTAACGGAGCATAGTTACTACGGCATGATAACCTTTCTGCTTTGTTCCACCACTTTTTATAATATGGATTTCCTGTTTGATTGCCGCTTCTTCTTCTTGTGACAAATTAGTTTCCTTTTTATAAGCTTGCAAGGATTTCCAATGAAAATTGTGACACCAGTCCAGTCGCTGAAATATTCTTTTTGACTGTTGGCAAAGATAACATTGAGCATCATATAGCACGATAAGTTTCAATCCATATTCCCCCTTTCTTACTTATCATTGTTGATTTTGCAGCTAAAGCTCCCTTTACATGAAGACTCAGTTTCGAGAGAAACTGTTTCCATTATGGTGGTGAGCGTTTGGAGGTCCGGGAAATCACTCGCTTTCCATAATATGTGTAAATGATTCTACCTGCCGATGTTTCCGTTTCTCTTATAAACGCAAGGAGGACCGGACAAAGAGGGCTTGTTTCCTGTATCATTGGGCGTTGTCATGCAGTGAATGTAGAAGTATCTTCTTATAAAGTAGAGTTCGTTCATCAAAAAACGGATAGGGTGGCGGGGAAACGGTGAGACTCCCTCCGGAAATGTTGATACATCAAGGGTTGTAACTTGTCTTTTATCTTTCAAAAAAATTTTTGCCTACAATTATCTGTCGGTTTATTCCTTTTCTTCAATTTTAAGGAAAAC
>NZ_JBIEKI010000031.1:0-9001 GCF_043497085.1 Halobacillus sp. B23F22_5
AGAACATAAAGATCCTATTTCTTTAATTTCAGTCATACAAGTCCCCATTCCTTTTTCAGATTGTATTTATTAATAAAATGACCTTTTCCCATACAAAAAAAGCATGTCTTATTCAAGATTTGCCCCCTTATGCGGAAGACTCGGTTTCAAGATAATCTAATAAACTTACATGATATTCAGTGAAATAATGAATTATTCTTTTGACAACATTTTCTAATTATTCTTATTTGCCCTCTATGATTGATTTCATCTTCAAATACGTGAAACCAAATAAAGTAGTTATTAGATGGATTATTATCCCATAACCTGTTTTCGTATAACCAATCATCAGTCAACGTTGCAAATTTCTGAAGTGTTCTATGTCTAACTTCTTCAAGTTTTGTGATATAAAATTCTAATGAATATCTTTTCTTCCTTTTTCCCCAAGACTATATGGAGATCCCCATTCCAACATTTCATGCTCATTTGGTCTTCGGCCATCAAAAATTTCTATTTGAAATCCTTTCTCTACAGCAGATATATGTAATAAAAGGGCTCCAATACTATTCCCCTCCTTACTTGGTAAAAAATCCAATTCGGAGGTTGTTAGTCCTAATATTTCTGGAGTACTTGTAATCAAGATAAAACAGGACTCCCAACTAAGGATTACCATGAAGTTTGCAATGTAAAAGGATTAATTTACTTCCCATAAACCTTCATTTGTTTCAGTCTCATATACGGGTTCATCAAACTTTTTTCTCAAAGTAAAAACTCATCAAACACAATGCGCCTGTAACTAAAAGAATTAAAAATGAACCAATAATTACAGCTAACTTAATAGATAATAATTGAGCAGCTATACCAATAGAAATAGTTGCTACTATGATAATAAACGCTTCGATAAGACCATAAATACTTCCTACCCTCCCCATAACATTAACAGGAATATTATTTTGATAGAAGGTGTGAAAGCCTGTATTTGCAAATGCAAGTGAAAATGATAGCACTACAAACCCTAACGCAGCTATTTCAAAACTTGATGAAAAAGCGTAAACAATATATCCAACGGAAACAAATAACGGTCCCAACCCAATCAATAATGAAGTAGATATTTTCTTAACAAATAAGGTGTTTACAACTGCGCCCACTGCAATACCAACCCCTGCAATACTTACCAAAAAGCCATACTCCGAATCAGATAACTGTAAAACCTCCTTAGAGAAAGCTGCTTCGAGTGAATCTAAAGCCGTAGCCATTACCATCATCAGGCTAAACAAGAAATAGATCACCATTACAAAAGGAAAGTTATGAGTGAAAATCCTAACTATATTCCAGTCCTTCTTTAGAAGCCCGAAGGATAGGTCAGGAAAACTTTTTTGTTTCCATGTTGAATCATCTAGTTGGGGGAGTAATAAGGTAATTAATCCTGATCCTAAAAATGTTAATGCATTTATATAGATTGCCATGTAAGGAGTTCCTAACATAAAAAGCAGACCAGCTATGGCAGGACCAATCAGAAAGCCACCAGAATCAATTAGACTTCTAAGGGAATTAAACCTTTTTCTCTTTTCTGAAGGTATCAATTTAGTTATGTATGTCATAGAAGTAGGCTCGAAAACTGAACTTCCCATATTGATTAAGAAAACAACCAAATAAATCAGCCAAAGGGATGATATCGAAGGAAGAATAAAGATTAGAACTGCCCTTACTAAATCCAACCTCACCATAAGGTCTCGCTGATTCAGACGGTCTATGATGGTTCCAGACCAGAAGTTAGTGAATATTGTCGCTAAAGGCTTTAGAATGTATAGGGCTGCCACAGCGAGAGGTGAACCCGTCATATCTAAAACAATCAAATTCAATGCAATTAAATAGATCCAATCCCCTATATTTGATAATCCGATACCGAATAATAGGAGAAAGGGGTTCTTCCACGAATAAAATACTTTCTTTATATCCACACCAAATCCTCCTTCATTATTGACTGTTTATCAGTAAAATGATTTTGGTAAATAAAAAAATCCCACCCCCAAGACATGTGTCTTGGGGGCGAGATTGTATTTTATCGCGGTGCCACCCCAGTTTATTAATATGTCACCATATTAATCTTGTCGGGTACTACAGACTTTATCGTTGTTTATACCCTAGCTCTATAACGGGAGCTCCCGTCACACTATCCCCTTCAAAAGGTTCCAATATGATGCTCTGAGGCTTGGTTCAGTAAACAATTCCTACCCCTTCTCACCTAACGGGGCTCTCTGGTAAGAAAATTGATTTACCTACTCTTCTCTTCATCGCAGTTAGATATTTCTCTACATTATCCTTTTATCTACCAAATTTGTAAATAGTTTTTTTAAAACGGTTCTCAAACCTGTGTCTTCAACAAACCTATCCATTTCTTAAGTAGAGAAAAAGGCGATTAATTCTTATTGAATAATCGCCCCCGTTTGTTGAACTATTGAATTCAAGATAAAGTTCCAACTTTTTCAAAAGTAAACTTTCAAACCAGGCAACGATTTGATTCCTAGTATTTATTACGCTCAAAGGCTTCCTGATAATATTCCCTTAGTTCAGTAGCATTACCTTTCCATTCAACTGGATGTCCATTCACTATCTGTTGAAAGACACCCAAGCACCGGTGCCATCCTGCAGCGGTATTAACTGCCCATGAATCGTCGTCAAAAGTATGGGTGAAGATCATTCGAGAACCTTTATCCTCTTCCTGTAAAGAGATGTTTACCAGATCACCTTCTTCACGGAAACCAAATACATATGGCTCTTCTAACTCTGTGATAGTAGCCTTATATGTTGTACCTTCACCATCATCGAAGCCAATTTCGCCACCAAGTCTTAGATCCAATTTCCCTGTAGCAAAAGGATACCATTGGGAGAAGTAATTAGAAGTTGTGAGGACACGGAAAACTTCTTCTGGATTTTGAGGGAAAAATCGCTCAAATCTTAAAGCATAACGACCATGTGATTCATGTAATGTACCATATTCATTCATTATTTATTCCTCCTTTACTTTTTCCTGAATTCTTTCTGAAACTTGTTATTACTCCATTGTATTTATTGAGCAATTGCCCCTATTATGGAAGACTTGATTTCGAGACATCTTTCATTAGATCTTTAACATACTCCCCGTCAGTGGAAGATGATCTTTTTATGCTTGTTGGAACCCATACATCGCCATAAAGACTAAAAATGTAGATAAAAGCACCCCTAAGACATTCATCAAAACAAGGCTAATTTTGACCTTGCCTTTAATCCCAGTTAAAGCAAATATTAAGCCCAAAATCCCTAAAATCAAAGGTAAAAAGATGCTTATATTTATTACAGCAACATAGAGTGCATTACCCCATTTAGTCAAACCAGCTAATAGTGGAAAAACAGCCAAAATAAAAAAAGATATTGATAATATTGAACAACACTTTTTTGTCATAATTAGTCTCCCTCTCTAATTTTTATTCAATTAAACTGCCCTGTTAGTGAAAATCCGATCGTCCATATTGAACAATCGCCCCCTATAACAGAAGACTTGATTTAGAGATATTTTGAAGTGGATCTTCAACTAACATCACCGTTTCTTGAATAATGCTCATGAATGGTGACGCTAAGAAGTTAATTGTTTTATGTACGGATTTATATAACTTCGATATTCTTCAGTTAGTCCTTTTGGTAATTCATTGAGCTTAAAATACTGAACCTCAAATGATTCTGTATTATCAATTTCGATATATCCTTTTACTTCCTTTGTAAAATAAACAGCAGTTACTGAATAAAGTTCATCTCCATTTGATACTTTAAAATAATAATCTTGCCCTGAAAAAACACCTAACAGTTTTAATTCTCCTATATCAAGTCCAGTTTCTTCTTTCACTTCTCTTCGTGCAGTATCTTCTAAACTTTCCCCTAATTCCATAAGTCCACCAGGCAATCCCCAACCACCATCAGTTCTATGTTGTAATAATAGTTCATTATTCTCGTTTAATATTAAAACCACAGAACCTGTGAGTATTAAAGGTCTATGGCCGACTAATTTTCTCAAATCTTTAACATAATCCATTGTCTTTCCTCCATTTTAGCAATTTCTTCACCAATAAACCTGCCATTTAATAAGAAAAGGCGAATTCCCTTGTTGAGCATTTGCCCCCTATTATGGAAGACTTGATTTCGAGATATTGAAGCACAGATCTTTAACTAACGCACCCGTTTGTTTAAGAATATTTTTTATGGATTAACTAAAGAACCATCAGGTTGTCCGATCACAAATTTTTGCAAAAGACTTGATGTTATAACATCTCCATTCAGCTCCGTTATCGATACTTTAATAGCACCCTTAGTAATCATTTTCTTTAATTCGTCCTGATTAACTGATTTTTTTAAAAATAGATTGTTTCCTACGAAAAAAGAATCTTGATCCTTAAAATCTTCATTACTATTAAAGATATCTCGACTATCAAACGTTACCTTATAATCTTTATCTACTATCGACTTTAATTCGTCTGTTAATTCTAAGGTTATCAAAAATGGAGCACTTGTTCCTTGGTGGTCATATTCTAACCAAACAGTAGGTGCCAATAATTTATTGTCTTCCTCGTTAACATAAGCTACAAAACTTTCATCTTCTTGGATGCTTATCTTTTTCTGCTCATCTACGTTATCGCTGCATCCCAAAAGTAGTATTAATGTTAATAAACTTAAGATTTTAATCTTCAAAAAACTCCCCCTACATCCTTCAATTTACCTGTCCATTAGTGAATAAGCGTTCGTATATATTAAACAATAGCCCCCTTTTCTTGAAGACTTTAAATCGAGATACTTAATAAACTTATAGGGTATAAAAAAGGTTTAAGCAACTTTTTTAAACATCGCCTTAAGTTGTTTATGCTGGGCTTGTTTAAGTGCTAGTATTGTTGTAATAAATACAGGTATTAGAAGAGCGATATAAATTCCATTTACCCCGTAGATGTTAGCTACCCAACCTAATATTGGTGCACCGATAACCACAGACCCTTGGTTACAAATCATTCGATAACTTGCCATTCTACCATGGTACTCTTTATCTGTTGCCATTTGTTGAACAGACTGTAATAAAACCCTTATCCATGTGGTACCTAAACCAATAAGAAATACACCAATAAAAGCAACATATATAATCGGGGCGAAACCAACTAGTAATAACCCTAAGAATACAACCATCAAAGAACGAATAGAAAGGTAATTTTGATTTGTATTCCACCACCATGTACCAAGGATTCCTGCAATTACACCACCTGTTGAGAGCGAGGCATCCAAAAAACCATAAATCATAACGGTTTGTTCAAGGTATTCCTTGGTATAGACCGATAAAAATGCAATGCTTGTATGAAATACAAGTTGACCCACAAACATTATTCCAAACAAATTAAATAAAAATGTATTCCTTTTCAGGTATTGAAATCCACCTATTAAATCGGTAATTATGGACTTGTTATCATCTTCTGAAGGAGATATGTTAGTATCTCTTTTTACTAGCATTAAGGAAAATGTCGATAAAACAAAAAATATTAGTACAATCCACATAGAGAAAGTTTCAGATGTTAAGCCTATAATAACTCCACCGGTAGAAGCACCTAATAAACCTCCAATAATTGCAGCCGATCCAGATTGTGAATATACTTTAGGAAGTTCACTTTTCGTGAATATCTCAGCAATAAAAGCTTGTACAGACGGTCTAAATAAAGATCCCATAAGTTGAATAATCATATGCGTTATAATAACCATCCATGGTGTTAGAATTTCAAAAACGATTGTAGTAGTAATAAGTAATAAGGAAATTGCACTTATTACGTTAGCTAATATAGTTAATATTTTCCGGTCAAATCGATCAACAATTACGCCAAATATTAGATTCATAAATAAACTAGGTATAAAACCAATACCAACTAATAAACCTGTGTACATTGCATCATTAGTCATTTTATATAAAATCCAGGTAATTATGATGAAATACATAGCTCTCCCAAACTCTGCCAGGAAGAAGCCACTCCATATATATTTTAGGTTATGAAACATGGTTATGCCCCCATAAATAGCCTATAAGCTAAATCTCTACAATATAAAATAATGTTCCCATCGTTTATGTAATTTAAGAAATGACATAGAGTGCTGTTTTATGATCACCATATTAAATTATAGCCCCCTTTAACAGAAGACTTGATTTCGAGATATCTTATAATTATTTAACCGCTATCCAAATTGTCCATCTATCTTTCTCAATTATGCTATTATTACTTGAAAGTGATTTATCTACATGATTAATTAATATCCTCAATTCATTGTCATCTAGTTCATGTAAAATACTTCTTCCGGTTCGCTCACTTAAATCTTCAAGTAATTGATCTTTGGTATCATACATTTTTCTTGTTTCCCACAACTTAACTTCCTCGATTTTTCTAAATCCAACTTTCTTCAAAGTTTCCAACACGAACTGGCTGGAATATCGGCGACTCACCTCTTTATCGATTAATCTTGGAAATAATTCAAAAAGATATCCTCTTATATGGTTATCATTCCCTTTTAATAGACAATCATCAGGGGTACGATCCTGAATAATATAATATCCATCATCCTTGAGTATTCGATAGGCTTCTTGAAAGCAATTTTGTAATTCATCCAGATGATGTATTAATGCTCTTTCAAGTACTAAGTCAAAATTATTGCTATTTACCCCTGTATCATAAGCACTCCCATACCTGAAGAATATGTTTTTATAATCCTTACAGTTTTCCTTAGCACCCTCTAGTATCTTTTCAGAAAAGTCTACGCCAGTGACTGAAGCTACCCCCATGTCCGCTAACGCCTTAGAATAGATTCCTCCTCCGCATCCAATATCTACAGCTTTTGATACATTCTCAACAGGTACAAGTTGTGTTATTGTCTTCTTCCATGAGCTGTCTGCAGTGCGAGTAGTATATGTAAAGCGATTCTTATTACTATGGAAATCAATCCCCAACATACATCCCTCTTTCCTTTAGTAACTAAGATTACAGTATTGAAAAATTGGCCCCTATAACGGAAGACTTGATTTCGAGATATTGAAGCAGATCTTCAAGTAACGCACCCTTTACTTGAATAAAGTTAATAACCACTTACTGTTTGAATTAAACCCGCACCAGCTTTTATTTGGGCTTCAACTTCACCTGTTATATTGACGATAAAATCACCTTTACTATCAGTTTTTATATCAATGTTACCTCTATATGTATTATTATTTGATTTCAAACCAACTTCCTTAACATCAGAGAAATCTATCTCTATAAAGGTAGTCGTATAACCTCTTTCAACCCATTTCATTGGTGGTTTATCAGCGTAAAAGGGCATATCGAAACCAATTTGTACTTGGTCTCCCTCATGTGAAATTGCTATCCTTTCAATACGAATATCATTTAGAGGTGGTACACTGGTGTATATCATTGATATAAATTTGTTATCTGTTAAATGTTCATGCCACATTACGTTTCAACCCCTTCCTTACAGTTGTTAAAATCGCTTTTTTAAATTATTTCTTCTTAAACAATACTGCTCCGTTAGTTAAAAAGGGGATCGTCTATATTGAACAATTGCCCCCTATTATTGATATCTTGGAATCATATTATGTTACACATAATCTTCACAACATAAAATAATTTTGTGTTATATTAATTTACAGTTGTTTATTTTTCCAGGCTCCTCTCCCAGAGTCGGTTCAGGCCGAGGTCCAAAGTGATACCCCAGCGAAAAAAGTAGGAAAGGGAGTGGTAGTTATGAAAGAAATGGTTACGAGTCTTAAAGGTTTCCAGGTATTAATTCAAGTAATAGCCTTAGTAGTAAATATTGCAGTCTTCAGTAACTCCATCGCTGGGGTGCCTGGAAAAGAAAATAACTTTTATTGTTATAAGCCCCGGCTGCTATGGGGCTTATCCACAATAGCCCCCTATACTTGAAGACTTGATTTCGAGATATATTGAAGTAGTTCTGAAACTAACGCGCCCGTTACTTCCATAGTAAAAATTACTTTTTATAGTTCTCCTTTAAATTCTTCACGTATCTTTTTTAACCAAATGCCCTCAAGCGGAAATAAGACACCGACATCAACATTGTCAAAATCAAATCAGAGGACACAAAAACCAACGAATTGTCGTACATCACTAATCTTAAAGGTTTGCTCCTATGGTATGGTGGTTAATTTTGCTTTAAGTAACAAAACCACTTCGTGTTTATTCACCAGATTTCTCAACTCATCCTTATCGCCCAAGTTATACATCCTTGTTTCATTTGAAGTAGTTCCTGAATAAGCAGTTACCGCCACTTCTTCACCAGTTTCCAAGGTTATCCCCTTGTCTCCAGGATGATGTTGCCAACCGCTTATTTGCAAGCTGCCCCACACATCTTCCTCTCTCCGCTTATCTTGTATGCTTTGATTAGGCCCATATAAGAAAAATATTGGTTCTTTCCCCTGATGCCTTATTAGCCCCATTCCGAAAAAGCCTTTATCATTATCGTCTTCCATTGTACGAAAAGTTAAAGATGTTGGGTCGTTTTGTTTCTCACCATTGATATAATAGTCGATCCAAATCTCTACTTCTGTACTCTCGTTTTCTGGGTATTGAAACTCGAATTCTCTTAATTCTCCTAGCGAAAGCTCACGGAATGCCTGCTGGTGGTTAGAATTTGACTTGTATTTGATGACAGCTGTATCTTCTTCCGCTTTTGCACACCCAGTTACAAACATCAAAAGAATTACTCCTAGCATACCTATAGTTATTTTTTTCACGCTTCCCCTTCTTTCTTTTATTAACTCCCATTCTGTTCGATGTTCTTCAACTCTACTGCTCCGTTAGCACAATAAGCGCTAGCCCCTGTGCAACTATCGCCCCCTTTAACAGAAGACTTGAATTCGAGATAACTTTGTTGTTTACCCTTTAATTTAAATAAAAAAGAAACAGTAACTATATCACTGAAGTGGTAGATGCATTTTCCTTGTTGGGTTATAAACGTC
>NZ_JBIEKI010000032.1:0-1541 GCF_043497085.1 Halobacillus sp. B23F22_5
CGCTAACGCATCCCCTTAACCTTCCAGCACCGGGCAGGTGTCAGCCCCTATACTTCGCCTTACGGCTTCGCAGAGACCTGTGTTTTTGCTAAACAGTCGCTTGGGCCTTTTCACTGCGGCTCCTCGCAAGAGGAGCACCCCTTCTCCCGAAGTTACGGGGTCATTTTGCCGAGTTCCTTAACGAGAGTTCTCCCGCTCACCTTAGGATCCTCTCCTCGCCTACCTGTGTCGGTTTGCGGTACGGGCACCTCTTTCCTCACTAGAGGATTTTCTTGGCAGTGTGAACTCAGGAGCTTCGGTACTCTAGTTCCCTCCCCATCACAGCTTGACGTTGCCGGACGGATTTGCCTATCCGACCGTCTCACTGCTTGGACGCGCTCATCCAATGGCGCGCTCTCCTTATCCTCCTGCGTCCCCCCGTCGTTCAAACGGAAAGGAGGTGGTACAGGAATATCAACCTGTTGTCCATCGCCTACGCCTTTCGGCCTCGGCTTAGGTCCCGACTAACCCTGAGAGGACGAGCCTTCCTCAGGAAACCTTAGGCTTTCGGTGAAAGAGATTCTCACTCTTTTTTCGCTACTCATACCGGCATTCTCACTTCTAAGCGCTCCACCAGTCCTCACGGTCTGACTTCACGGCCCTTAGAACGCTCTCCTACCACTGATCGTAAGATCAATCCGCAGCTTCGGTGATGTGTTTAGCCCCGGTATATTTTCGGCGCAGAGTCACTCGACCAGTGAGCTATTACGCACTCTTTAAATGATGGCTGCTTCTAAGCCAACATCCTGGTTGTCTAAGCAACTCCACATCCTTTTCCACTTAACACATACTTAGGGACCTTAGCTGGCGGTCTGGGCTGTTTCCCTCTCGACTATGAACCTTATCACCCATAGTCTGACTCCCAGAGCTAAGTCACTGGCATTCGGAGTTTGACTGAATTCGGTAACCCGGTAGGGGCCCCTAGTCCAATCAGTGCTCTACCTCCAGGACTCAATCTCTGAGGCTAGCCCTAAAGCTATTTCGGAGAGAACCAGCTATCTCCGTGTTCGATTGGCATTTCACCCCTACCCACACCTCATCCCCGCGTTTTTCAACACGCGTGGGTTCGGGCCTCCAGTCAGTGTTACCTGACCTTCACCCTGGACATGGGTAGATCACACGGTTTCGGGTCTACGACCACATACTTTCTCGCCCTGTTCAGACTCGCTTTCGCTGCGGCTCCGTCTCTTGGACTTAACCTTGCATGGGATCGTAACTCGCCGGTTCATTCTACAAAAGGCACGCCGTCACCCATTAACGGGCTTCGACTACTTGTAGGCACACGGTTTCAGGTTCTCTTTCACTCCCCTTCCGGGGTGCTTTTCACCTTTCCCTCACGGTACTGGTTCACTATCGGTCACTAGGGAGTATTTAGCCTTGGGAGATGGTCCTCCCGGATTCCGACGGAATTCCTCGTGTTCCGCCGTACTCAGGATCCACTCCGGAGGAGATTCGGTTTCAGCTACAGGGCTGTTACCTTCTTCGGCCGATCGTTCCAGATC
>NZ_JBIEKI010000033.1:0-1623 GCF_043497085.1 Halobacillus sp. B23F22_5
TTTTTTGCGAGTGGCAGCACATGCGCTACAGGGTGAGAGTCCCGAATGCACCGATTCAGCCGGTAAGCATTAGCTGACAAATAGTGCGTTACCGTGAGGTAACGTGCGGAGGATTTGAAGGCAAACCTCTGAACAGAGCTGATATCCCATGTTGGCACGAGAGTTGGATGACTGTGCAAGAGAACAGGAAGTCCGAATAGCTGAGTGCTCGAAGTGTTAAGAGGGCTGGATTAGAGGAAAAGTGTATGATGTGACCCACTGAGGTCTCCCTGCTTCCTGAATAGGTATTGATGTCACAAGGCTATGCCAAGGACACAAGATGAGCGTTAAAGGGAGAAGTCAGAGATTGCCATAGTAGTGAAGAAGCTCATGCCTATGACTTCTTGGCAACAAAAACGAGGACAGCACATGAGTGAAACGGTACGCAGATACCGTTGCGACTCCTCACTCAAAAGGTGAGGAAACCGCGCGAAGGGCATGACCCATAGAAGAACAATGCGAGTAGACTTACTTATGACTGCGGAAGTAGACAGAAGCTGGACAAGAGCCAAGATGGGCTGATGCCAGGGTGGAACAAACGGGTACACCGTCTATCGCCAAAGTGAGAGAAACAGAGTACTGCCGAAGGCTATTGGCTCTGGAGTACATGCACTTAAAATGGAGAAGCAGAAACAGAGAAAGAAACGAAAGCACTGACGTAAGGGGAGTAACAGATGAAGAAACGCACATGGTATAGCTTGTATGACAAAGTGTACAAGCGAACCAACCTGGTAAATGCTTTTGAACAGGTAAAGAAAAATGAAGGTGCACCTGGGGTAGATAAAGTTTCGATTGAAGGGTATGAAGCCAAGCTGGAGGACAATCTAGAAGTGCTCCAACAGAAGCTGAAGGACAAATCATACCGCCCCAAACCCGTTCGACGAAAGATGATAAAGAAAGAGAATGGCAAACAACGGCCACTCGGTATCCCAACAGTAGAAGACCGAGTCGTACAAGCGGCCTTACGAAACATTCTGGAGCCGATCTTTGAAGAAGATTTCCTTCCGTGCAGTTACGGATTCCGCCCAGGAATCAGTGCCCATATGGCTCTGGACAAAGTAACAGAGCACTTAAATGATGGCTATCACTTCGTGATTGATGCCGATTTACAATCTTATTTCGATACCATCCCGCACGATAAACTGAGACAACAAGTAAGAAAACGGGTGACGGATGGCTCGGTAAATCAACTAATCCAACAATTTCTTCGTGCTGGTGTGATGGAAGGAAAACGATACCAAGAAACTTCTAAGGGCGCCCCGCAGGGCGGAGTGTTAAGTCCGTTACTTTCGAATATTTATCTACATCAACTTGATCAATTGATGACAGAACGTGGACACCGTATTGTCCGCTTTGCGGACGATTTTATTATTCTGTGTAAAAGCCAAAAAGGTGCTGAACGAGTGATGCGAAGTGTGACCAAATTCTTGGAGAAAGAACTAAGCCTCACCGTAAATCAAGAAAAAACCAAGGTAGTAGATGCGAAAAAAGAGCCATTCACATTTCTAGGGTATGAATTCATTGGAGATATTCGAAGAATAGACCCAAAGAAAGAAGCAAAGTTCAAGAAAAGAGTGAAAGAGA
>NZ_JBIEKI010000034.1:0-1618 GCF_043497085.1 Halobacillus sp. B23F22_5
CGAGTGAGTAAGATCCCTCAGAGACGATGAGGTAGATAGGTCCGAGGTGGAAGCGTGGTGACACGTGGAGCTGACGGATACTAATCGATCGAGGACTTAACTAAATAAATTCGTGAAGAAGTTGGATCGTTGAATGTTGCTTATCTAGTTTTGAGGGTTTACATAAAAAAATATAAATTTCCCTTGAAATTTTGGACAAAGGTGCATATAATATACCTTGTCCTTAAAAAAACAAAAAGGTTTGGTGGCGAAAGCGGAGAGGTCACACCTGTTCCCATGCCGAACACAGCAGTTAAGCTCTCCAGCGCCGATGGTAGTCGGGTTTATCCCCGTGAGAGTAGGACGCTGCCAAGCCTTTATATATTGGAGGATTAGCTCAGCTGGGAGAGCACTTGCCTTACAAGCAAGGGGTCGCAGGTTCGAACCCTGCATCCTCCACCATTTTATTTGCCGGTCTAGCTCAATTGGTAGAGAAGCCGTAAACTCCCTTGATCTGCATCAGAGTAGGCTTTGCGAGGAGCGCGAGCTTCACCGAATCAACTTGCAACGAGACGAGCACAATACAATAAGACTTCTGTTTACACTTAAAATTTGCCGGTCTAGCTCAATTGGTAGAGCAACTGACTTGTAATCAGTAGGTTGGGGGTTCAAGTCCTCTGGCCGGCACCATTGTAGGTTTTCCTGCGACGTTGAATAAACTTCATGCTAGAAAACAACCGTGTGCTGTAAGTGCACCATTGAATAGTTCCCTTACTACGTCGAATAAACTCCTTGTTGGAAAACAATTGTAGTTCTGTAAGGGCACCATCAATCACTTTTTAACTATAAAGTTTATACGAGCCATTAGCTCAGTTGGTAGAGCATCTGACTTTTAATCAGAGGGTCGAAGGTTCGAATCCTTCATGGCTCACCACTTATGCGGGTGTGGTGGAACTGGCAGACACGCTAGACTTAGGATCTAGTGCCTTACGGCGTGGGGGTTCGACTCCCTCCACCCGCACCATTTTTGCGGAAGTAGTTCAGTGGTAGAACACCACCTTGCCAAGGTGGGGGTCGCGGGTTCGAATCCCGTCTTCCGCTCCAAGAATCACTTCAATATCATATGATTTTAAACATCACTTTATTACTTACACGAGCCAAGCCGGGGTGGCGGAATTGGCAGACGCACAGGACTTAAAATCCTGCGGTAGGTAACTACCGTGCCGGTTCGAGTCCGGCCCTCGGCACCATAACTTTATATGCGCCCGTAGCTCAATTGGATAGAGCGTCTGACTACGGATCAGAAGGTTAGGGGTTCGACTCCTCTCGGGCGCGCCATTTTACGGGAAGTAGCTCAGCTTGGTAGAGCACTTGGTTTGGGACCAAGGGGTCGCAGGTTCGAATCCTGTCTTCCCGACCATTTCTTACGGGGCCTTAGCTCAGCTGGGAGAGCGCCTGCTTTGCACGCAGGAGGTCAGCGGTTCGATCCCGCTAGGCTCCACCAATTATTTGTTTGATCTTTGAAAACTGAACGAACCAACCAGTACGTCAAATTAATTTCTTCATTATATGAGGAAATAAAACAACGCACTTTAGCAGTGCAAACATGAGCAAGTCAAACTTTACTTTTATGGAGAGT
>NZ_JBIEKI010000035.1:0-1144 GCF_043497085.1 Halobacillus sp. B23F22_5
TGATTATTGCAGTTGAAATGAGCCACTTATGCGGAGTTTTGAGCCAGTCTTTGCGGAGAAAAGAGCCACCCTTTGCGGAATGCATTGCCACTATAAATAGAATAGAGAAAGGCCTCCTGTATAATTATCTTGCATGCCAGCAAGCATGACATTATTATACAGGAGGCTTTTTTATGGTTAATTACCGTAAGATTTTGGAACTTCACTTTGAAGAAGTCAGTCAAAGAACGATTAGTTCAAGCACTGGGCATTCAAGGAATACAGTTTCAGATGTCGTTCAACGTGCCAAAGAACTGGGTGTAGAAAGCTTGAACGACACCATGACCAATCCATGGCTAGAAGCGTTTCTCTTCCCAGAGAAACAGGCTGTTGAGAAAGGGTACTTCCCAATTGATTGGGAAAGAGTGCATAAGGAACTACAAAAGAAGAATGTAACCCTGTCCCTGCTGCACCACGAGTACTCGACAGAGGCACGTGAAGGTGGAAAGATCCCCTATGCCTATCGTACTTTTTGTGAGAACTATGGTAAATATGCGAAAAAGTATAAATTGACAATGCCTATTCGAAGAAAACCAGGTGAAGTCATGGAAGTAGATTGGGCTGGAACTACACTGAAGATTAATGATCGTTCAACAGGAGAAACGCTTCCGGCGTATGTTTTTATTGCGACCTTACCTTATAGTCAGTTCAGTTATGTTGAAGCCTTTTTAGATATGAAATCAGCTAATTGGCTTATCGCTCATATTCATGCATTGGAGTATTTTGAGGGAGTTCCTGAAACAATGGTTCCCGATAATTTGAAAACAGGAGTTACGAAAGCACATCGTGAAGAGCCTCTTCTAAATGAAGCCTATCGTGAAATGGCAGATTACTACCGTACTGTCATTGTTCCAAGCCGTGTTCGAAGGCCAAAAGATAAAGCAAGTGTCGAAGGCACTGTTGGATATATTTCCAGGCAGATTATCGCTCCACTAAGAAACTATCAGTGTTTTCATCTTCAAGACTTAAATCAGAAAATCTTTGAAAAGTTAGAAGAAATCAACACCACTGAATTTCAAAAGCGACCAGGTTCACGTAAAAAGGTGTTTGAGGAAGAAGAGAAATCCTACCTTCAACAGCTTCCTCAAACAAGGTATAAACTTGC
>NZ_JBIEKI010000036.1:0-1044 GCF_043497085.1 Halobacillus sp. B23F22_5
AGCAAAAGCAGAATAATGATTATAGGGACATGGATTTTGATGATAGATTCAATCTCCTGGTAGATTATGAATATGATAGACGTAAATCGAATCGACTTGAACGACTAATTAAACAGGCTACACTCAGCGAACCAACAGCAGCTATTGAAGATATCGAATATCATCCGGATCGTAATTTAGATAAGAATCAAATACTAGAGTTAGCAACAGGAAATTACCTTCAAAATCACCATAACATCATTTTAATGGGCGCCTCTGGGAACGGAAAGACGTGGATATCTAATGCCTTTGGGGTACATGCATGTCGCCAATTTTATAAAGTTAAATATATAAGGTTACCAGAATTACTTGATGAATTAGCTGTAGCAAAGTATGAAGCAGATGGCAGCTTCCGTAAGTTAATTCAGAAGTACAAAAAGATTGATTTATTAATCCTAGATGAGTGGCTACTAACAGAGCTGTCAGAGGAAAATGTACTTCATGTGTTGGAGATTGTTGAAGCAAGGCTCAAAAGAGCCTCTACTATATTCTGTTCTCAATTTTCACCTGAGGGATGGCATTCCAAACTGGGACAGGCACAAATAGCAGATGCGATTCTTGACAGAATCGTTCATGATTCTTATAAGATTCTAGTTGATGGTGAAGTTTCGATGAGGGAACGCCATGGATTGCGGGGATTTAAATGATTCCGCGAGCAGTTGAAAACCGTATAGCTAGATACTTTCTGCATATGTATTTACCTGATAAGGTACAGCAGGCTGTAGAGGAAAAGCTATTACCCTCCTGCATTTGGAACGAAGAAGAGGATATAGATCAGGATGAATTAGTTCGTTGGGCTATTGAGATTATTGATCAGGAATTGAGAGATAAGAGATTCAAATAATAATATAAACAACCATTGGAGCGAGTGAAGTTCCAGTGGTTGTTTATATTATTAGCTACATTAATAAGAGTGGCTCTCACCCCCGCACTTAATGGCTCAGTTGACCGCAAATAGTGGCTCAAATCACCGCACTGATGGCTCAATCTGTCCGCAATACTCAA
>NZ_JBIEKI010000038.1:0-1019 GCF_043497085.1 Halobacillus sp. B23F22_5
GGGGGCAAATCTTGAATAAGACATGCTTTTTTTGTATGGGAAAAGGTCATTTTATTAATAAATACAATCTGAAAAAGGAATGGGGACTTGTATGACTGAAATTAAAGAAATAGGATCTTTATGTTCTTTAGACGACAAAGGCTATATCATAAACCAGTCTGATAACAAAAATATCAATAAGAAATTCAGAGAAGTCATCCAACTTATAAAGGAAAGCTGTCTTTACGCTTTACCAAAGGAAATTCACAGCATTTACATAAGAGGTTCTGTGCCAAGAGGGTTAGACATTGAAGGTGTATCGGATGTGGACGTAATAATCGTAACCTATTCCAATCCTCAAGAACTTGACCTGAATTGGGTGGAGGAGACGGAACAATTTATTGATCAAAAATTTTCTTTTATCAACGGTATAGAATTAGGATTCAGCCCTTTAAGTGAGGTTGAAGAGTCAAAATATTGCTCTATGATCCCTTTTATTCTAAAAACCTATGGAATTTGTGTTTATGGTGAAAACCTAATAAGTAAGCTTCCTGATTATAAACCCGACAGCTCCTTGGCGAACGAACACCTCATTCACTTAACATCTCTAATTAGTAAAGCCAAGCATGATTTAACGGGAAATGAAGACATTGAGGACATTAAGGATTGCTGTTCATGGATCATGAGAATTATTGTGAGGGCTGGTTGTGCGCTTGTCATTGTTCAAGAAGAGTCGTATACAAGGGATCTATTCCCAGCCTATGAACTATTTTCGAAGCACTATCCTGAAAAAGAGCAAGAGATGAGAACAGCCCTTTGGTACGCAATCAACCCCTTATCAAGCTCAGAAGAGATATTGAAATTCTTGGGTCACTTTGGAAACTGGATAGAGGCGGAAACAGAAAATTGGCTTGACGTTTATAACCCAACAAGGAAAATGCATCTACCACTTCAGTGATATAGTTACTGTTTCTTTTTTATTTAAATTAAAGGGTAAACAACAAAGTTATCTCGAATTCAAGTCTTCTGTTAAAGGGGGC
>NZ_JBIEKI010000039.1:0-767 GCF_043497085.1 Halobacillus sp. B23F22_5
GCCTTGGGAGATGGTCCTCCCGGATTCCGACGGAATTCCTCGTGTTCCGCCGTACTCAGGATCCACTCCGGAGGAGATTCGGTTTCAGCTACAGGGCTGTTACCTTCTTCGGCCGATCGTTCCAGATCGCTTCGCCTACCAAATCTCTTTGTAACTCCAAAGGAGTGTCCTACAACCCCAGAAAGCAAGCTTTCTGGTTTGGGCTGGTTCCGTTTCGCTCGCCGCTACTCAGGAAATCGCGTTTGCTTTCTCTTCCTCCGGGTACTGAGATGTTTCAGTTCCCCGGGTCTGCCATCCTGCACCTATGTATTCAGTACAGGATACGGTCCCATTACGGACCGTGGGTTTCCCCATTCGGAAATCTCCGGATCATAGCCTACTTACGGCTCCCCGAAGCATATCGGTGTTAGTCCCGTCCTTCATCGGCTCCTAGTGCCAAGGCATCCACCGTGCGCCCTTCTTCACTTAACTATCTTCGTGAAAAGACGTTGTTTTGATGTCGTTGAATGTCTTGCTCTTATCTAGTTTTCAAGGTTCACTTCCCCACGGATGGGGTGGCTTCGACGTTGCAACATGGACGTTGCGACCTTAGTCGAAGTTCCTTTGAAAGATCATTCGATCTCTCAAAACTAAACGAACGCAACCAATACGTTTCCGTAATATCCTTAGAAAGGAGGTGATCCAGCCGCACCTTCCGATACGGCTACCTTGTTACGACTTCACCCCAATCATTGGCCCCACCTTCGGCGGCTGGCTCCATAAAGGTT